>JAXLVS010000002.1:0-11821 GCA_046328875.1 Anaerolineales bacterium
CAGGAAATTGAGTTAATCGAGCAGATGTCTCAGTTCCCGCAGAAAGTGCAACAGGCGGCTGAAGAGTATCGTCCACTCGTGATGGCGATGTATGCCTATGATCTGGCGAACGCTTTCCACTCGTTTTATCATGCAGTACCCGTCTTGCAGACCGAGGACGAGAATGTGAAGAACGCCCGTCTACGGTTAGTGGCAGCAGCGAAGCAAGTTATCGCGAATGCGCTCCGGCTAATCGACATACAAGCACCTGATATGATGTAAAAATACGGACAGGATGGTTTCCTGTCCGTATTTTATTTCCCTGCAAGGTTGAAAATAATTCATCCGCCTATTAGGTCAATATATCACTCCTATAGTTTTAATCTGAGTTCAAAAGAACGGTCAATTGAACAAGGAGAGCTGAATGAAAAAAATATTGATTTCAACATTAGCATTCTTAATGATTGCCTGCGCGCTTCCAACCTCAGCCAAATCTGTAACACCTACTCCCCCGATTACAATAACGCCCTCCAATAGTGCCTCATCCTTCCCTCCGGTGGAAGGTGATCCTCCCTCTACCAAAGTTGCAGCATTCTATTACCCATGGTATGGAAATCCATCAATAGACCATGCCTGGATACATTGGGGCCAAAACAATCATCTCCCTCCACAAGATATTGGCAGTGATTACTTCCCAGAGTTGGGAGCATATTCATCACGTGACCCGCAAGTGGTAGCACAGCACATGGCATGGCTGCGTCAGGCAGGGGTCGGGGTTATCATCACGTCATGGTGGGGACAAGGCTCAAACGAAGATGGGGCTATGCCTCTTGTTTTGGAAATGGCAGAAAAGTATGGAATCAAGGTTGCATTTCATATCGAACCATATGGTGGGCGCACTGCAGAAAGTCTTATAGACGATATTCGATATATTTACGAAAAGTATGGCAGCAGTCCCGCATTCTTTCGTTCAACTGCATCCAGCTCTTATAGTCCAGGAAATCAACCCAAGGGTATATTCTTTTTATGGAGTATAGAATTCAAAGAGTTTGGTCAGGCACCTGTGCAGGCAAATTATTGGCTCTCCGCAATGGACGAGATCCACGCCCTGCCTGAAAGCACTTTGGTGATCGCAAACACATTGCAAGGAAGTTGGATCGATGGCGGACATTTTGATGGGTTATACAATTACATTACCCTGCACACAGATCAAAATGGTGGTTTTAATTGGGCACGCAACATGCCGCCAAATTCTCTTTACATCCCTAGTGTCATTCCGGGGAATTCTGCAAGGCGGGTAGGATACCCTGAAAACACCTACGTACCGCGAAACGATGGCGCCACATATAATGAACAGTGGACCGCCGCATTGGGAACCGGCGTCGAACCAGCCATGGTGACCATTACTTCATTCAATGAATGGCATGAGGGCAGCCTGATCGAACCGATTGCCATCAATGCAGATGACGGTGTTGGAAATCAATATGCAGATTTCGGCACACTTCCACCAGATGGGTATTTACACCTCACCCGCGAATGGATCGACAAATATCTAGCAACTCAGTTTCCACTCACATATCGGGCACGTATTAGTATCAAGACATCATCCGATTGGACGACACTCAACATTCTTAAGGGTGGAACTTGGATGCGCCTCTCTCTGGTCTCTGTCAGTGACACAACTACAAATGTAGGAATGGAGTCTGGTGATCATTTCGTCCTAATGCAATCCATCGGCAACGCAAACGCGGGAAATCAAGTTGAGATGACCTGGGATCTGTTATTCACCGATCTGAATGAAAATTTAATCTTGCAAATCGAACGTGGAAATATCGGTGAAACGCAAATCACGATTTACAATTACCTCGGTGATACACCTATACAGGTTGATACTTTCAAATGGTCCGGCGTCACTACCGGGCGCAACAGCCATGTAGTCAATATCTCAAGTAAAAAAATAATTGAGCCTAGTCCTTAAAAATGCGATCTAAAATTATTGATGAAACTTACCCTTTAGAAGAAGTCATGGTTTGGGGAGAGCCAGGCATTGAGGCATTGCTTGGTCAACTGTTGCCGCAGTCGCGCAGTCTCTTTCGCAGCTATTATGAAGTTCCCAAAGCGCGTAGCGAATTTGCCAGCATGACGTCCCTGATTGAAAACGAAGGAATTAAGGTTATTCGGGCAAAAGATGCAGTGGCTGAACTTCTCCAAAGGCGCGAACTTCCGGAACTGCCCGCCTCTATCCTTGACCTAAAGCGGATTCTCCACCACAAAGCGGACTCTACCTTTGAGCAATACCGCCACGCCAAACAGAACGACCTCACCAGAGACGGTCTAACCAACATCTCCCCCATTGATGTGTACAACGAAGTCAAACGTGATATTGATATTGTTCTTGAAGAAGATATTGCGCGCTATGGTGAGCAAGGGGCACTGCGTCTGAATTATTTGCTCAGCTTATCCAAGCCATGGCCCATGGCAAACATCTTTTACGGGCGTGACCAATCGCAAGCCCTCGCAGACCGCATCATTCTTTCATCTTTGCGCTGGAATATCCGTAAACCGGAAGTACGCATTTTCAAAGATGCCCTTCATCATATGGGGTATGGCTCTGCCCTGGCGAACATCCGCGAAGGGACCATTGAAGGCGGAGACGTTGCCATGTTCAAAGGCTGCTGTTTCGTCGGCGTTGGTGCGCGGACGAGTATGAATGCTGTCAAGGAAGTTTGCCGTCAGATCGGGGATTCGCTAAAAGAACACCACATCGAACTTCATGCTGTCGTCAATCGCCAGCATGAAGAAGAAAGCAATTTCTTCATCAGCCCTACCAGTGAACATATGCAAGTGATGCATCTGGACATGTTCTGGATTCCGCTCACGCAGGATCTGGTGATGGCGTACACCACCGAGCTAGACCATCGCGAAGTGATCCGCGTTTGGCAGGAGAAGGGGCGTATTCTCACAGAGCGTTTAGGAACCTTCCGCGAATTTATGTCTAAAATCGGCGTGGAGATCTTCGAAGTGGATGAAGCCGAGCAGAAGAATTTCGCTACGAATTTACTCAACCTTGGTAATAAAAAAGTGATCGCAGCGTTATCGTCCAATCCAAGAGTCAATGCTGAGTTGGAAAGACGCGGATTTACGGTCAAATACGCAGAGTTGACTAAGCTGGTTGATGGGTATGGTGCTGTCCACTGTTTGACCGCGCCGGTAAAGCGCAGCTCATCAAGTTCATAAATTCGGCGTGTCATCTTACACCGCAAAGAGAATGACATTAATCTCCGTCCAAATCTTCATAAGACTTTGAGTGTTATAACTATAGAGACTTCACTTAGGAGATTTATATAATATGACCACCCTTGCACCAACAATCTACAACCGCACATTCCCTCGTGTTTCAGAAATCGTGCGCGATATCACCCTCATTTTACTGGGTTCATGGCTGATCGCGCTGTTTGCTCAAATTGAAATTCCTCTGCCCTTCTCCCCTGTTCCCATTACCGGACAAACCTTTGCGGTCTTGCTCGTCGGCGCGTTGCTCGGCTCCAAGCGTGGAGCGGCTGCCATGCTTGCTTACATTGCTCAAGGCGCGGCAGGGCTGCCTTTCTTTGCAGGCGGCGCTAGCGGATTTGGCATTCTCACTGGCGCAACCGCTGGGTACTTGGCTGGGTTCATCGTGGCAGCGTATGTCGTCGGTCTGCTCGCAGAGCGCGGCATGGAACGCAGCTTCAAAACTTCCATCGTCCCTTTCCTAGTTGGCACAGTCATCATCTACGCCTTCGGTGTGACGTGGTTGAGCACAATCGTTGGCGGGTTTGGTAAAGCCATTGAATTAGGTTTGTTACCATTTATCGTTGGTGATATCCTCAAATTGCTCGCAGCCTCTGTCGCATTACCTGCGGCTTGGAAATTTGTTCAATAATAATCATCATCATAGAAAAAGCGGGCTGACCAAGATGGTCAGCCCGCTTTTTATTTTACGGATTCCACTCTATTTGAACATCATCATTCAAGGTAATGGACATTTCTCGAATGGTCACTGCAATCTCTCCCTTTGGGTATTCATTCTTACACAACTGGGTGTAAGCCAAAGGTTGTTTCTCCACCTTGTTGACATCAGACAACCAACATTGGTTTTCATCCCCTTGAATATCCATTTCAACAAGGAGTTCCAAAGATGGGTCAGACGCCACAACAAATTGATAGCCATATTCAAATCCTTGCGAACCGTCAATAAACTCATGAATCTTCGCTACATCGTCATAATTCAAAGCTTGGGCAGAGACGATCTCAAAATCGTATCCGGCGATAGTAAATGGAATATTCAAATCCCATTTCTGACCATACTGCGGATTGTCTCCAACATTGAAAGTAAAGGTCATTTCTTCCGGGGTTGCCTGTGGTGGGTCAACATACATGGGCATGTAATAGGCTATGACTTGGTCCATCACCATGGTCAACGGACCGGGAGCAGGTTTGCCTTCGCTAAAAAACTCAAAAGCGCTACCAACTTGATGCTCGGAAGGCTGCCAGACAAACGAACCCACCATGCGGAATTTCTGCCCTTGCGAGTCGATAATGTACACACTACTTGGCATAAGAGAGATTAACGATGGGTCTGCGTTCTCCATATTGAGATGGAAGTAGATGACCGTGTTGGTATCTGTAGGGACGATCCGTTCGAGGGTTATGGTCACTTTGGGAGCAGAAACAGGTTCGGTTGAGGGAGAGGCGGGCACTTCATCCGTAGCCGGGGGTTGTGTCACTTCGATAACAGGGTATCCTATAACTTCTCCAGCAGGAACCGTTATCAGTTTGAATGGGATCTCCCAATTTTCAGGAACATCACCAAGTTTGGTAAACGGAATACACTTCAACACGAAGGTCAATTCATCTACGTCGGCAGGCAGATGAATGGCATACACTGGCTGCATGGCAAAGCTATTTGCAGATTGATATTCACCAGCATAATCACGGCGGATCGTGGTGCCATCAGGCAAACGCAGGTCGGCATCTGCATCAGACCAGAAATTATTATCGGGGTGTACTGTTCCACAAAATTCAGGCGTGTGAGTGTAGTCTGGCTGAATACCATCCACTTCATACATCAATTCGATATGGTCTTCATACACCAGCACATTGGTGATAGTGATCGTCACCCCATCGCGAGTGGACGAAACAGGTTCTGCCAACATGCGTAAGCCGTTTGTCGTTTCAATCAAGCCCACTTCAGGGACATAACCAAACACACGTCCCAGTGCAGCGGCAAGACCGGGCACACTGACCACGATTACTACCAGTGCCAATACGAATGCAACTGCCCAGGCAGGTTTCAAAAATCTTGATTTCATTTTTACTGGTCTCCGCTCCAGTTCATTGCGCAAACGTTTTGCAAATTCAGGGCTCGCTTCGGGCGTTTGCACCGCCGCGCGAACCTTCTCTTCAAATTCAGGAGAGGGATTCAAATCACTCATGCTTGCTCCATCTGACTCTTCAACCGTGCCAGCAAACGGTACAAAGTTTTCTTCACGGCATCTTCACGCTTGCCAAGCAAATCTGCGATTTCAACGAACGTTAGATCAGCCACATATCGTAAGCGAATCAGATCCTGTTCTTCTTCGTTCAATTGCTTGATGAGGGACCGGACCTTGCTCAACTCTTCAGCGCGGATTAACGTCCCAAGCGCGTCTTCGCGCTCGAGCATCTCCCCTGCCGCCTCCAACCCGACCTCGCGCCTGTTCCTGCGCAAGTGATCGTACATCTTGCTGCGAGCGATTCGAAACAACCACGCCGTGAATTGTCCCTGCTCTCGATATTTGGGCAACGCCTCATACGCCGTGATGAACGTCTGCGACGTGACATCTTCGGCAGAATGGGCATCACCGAGGCGGCTGTAGAGGTAGCGATAAACAGGTTGCAGGTAACGGTCATACAACCTGGCGAACGCGGCAGGGTCGCTCTTCGCAGCGGCAATTAGATCGGGAAGTTCGTCTTGACTCATTTGTCTGGTCTTTACTGCTTCAAATCCTAACATGCAGTTCCTTTCTCTCGCGAGGATACCCATGTAAATGCATTCACAGAGATAACGCGGCTCGAAGGAAAAAGGGACAAATATCTGTCATACCAAAATAAGGCTAAACGTTACTTCACCTGACGATGAATTTCTTTTAAATTAGATATTAACAATCGAAAATGTCATCGTGGGTAAAAACGGAGGGCTCAAATCCCACCCCGAGACCCTTCGGACTAAGTCCTCAGGATGACATGCACAGGAGTTTCCTATGCCGATCAAAACCATCATCATGGGCGCCGCAGGGCGCGACTTTCACAACTTCAATACATTTTTCAGAGGGAATAAGGATTACGAAGTTGTAGCTTTTACCGCCACCCAGATTCCCGACATTGAAGGACGCCTCTATCCCAAAGAGTTGGCTGGTGACTTGTACCCGAGCGGAATCCCCATCCGAGCCGAGGAAGAACTGCTCGACCTCATCAAGAAGTATGGCGCGGAACAGGTCGTCTTCTCTTACAGTGATGTGCCGCACGAATATGTGATGCACAAAGCTAGCATGGTCAACGCCGCTGGTGCAGACTTCCGCATTATGGGCACGAAGCACACGCAAATTAAGTCGAACAAGCCGGTCGTGTCGATCAGCGCCGTTCGGACGGGATCAGGCAAAAGTCAAACGACGAGGCGCGTAGCTGCCGTCTTGCAAGAGATGGGATACAAAGTCGCGGCGATCCGTCACCCCATGCCGTATGGAAATCTCGTCGCGCAGGAAGTACAACGCTACGCCAGCTATGACGACCTTGATGAATATGAATGCACCATCGAAGAGCGCGAAGAATACGAACCGCACATCAATAGCGGCGTGATTATTTATGCCGGTGTCGATTACGAGAAGATCATCCGCAAAGCCGAAGCCGAAGCGGATATTGTATTGTGGGATGGCGGCAATAACGACTTCCCATTCTACGTGCCAGATTATCAGATCGTAGTCGCAGACCCGCACCGCACAGGGCACGAGTCAACATACTATCCTGGTGAGACGAATGTGCGCATGGCAGATTGTTTCGTCATTAATAAAGTGGACACGGCGGATGCAGAGAATGTCATCAAGCTGCGCGAGTCTCTCCGCAAGTTGAACCCGACCGCGGTACAGATCGAAGGCGCCTCTCCCCTCTTTGTGGATGACCCCGATGCCATCTTTGGCAAACGTATTCTGGTTGTGGAAGATGGTCCGACCCTCACGCATGGTGAAATGGCGTACGGTGCTGGTTACGTTGCTGCTCGTCGCTTCGGCGCAAAAGAAATTGTTGACCCGCGTCCGTTCGCGGTGGGCTCGATTGCCAAGACCTTCCAGAAATACCCGAAGACCGGCGCAATCCTCCCCGCGATGGGCTACGGCGAAAAGCAGACCCGCGAACTCGAAGAGACTATCAACAAGTCTGACGTGGATATGGTCGTGATCGGTACACCGATTGACCTGAGCCGCGTGATCAAGATCAACAAGCCTTCACAACGTGTCCGCTATGAATTGCAAGAAATTGGCGTACCTACATTGAAAGATGTGCTGATGAAGAAGTTTGGGGCAAAAAAATAAATTAGGGTTAGGCACTAGCAATTAGGAAGCCGGGTGATAAAATTCACTCGGCTTCTTTTTTGGAATGCTAAAAACCATAGAGAAAAGGATACTAAATGGAATACTGGAACGAAGGTGATCGCGTTTTTGCATACTGGGATGAAGATGATTATTTTTATCCCGCTACAATATTGAATATTGCAGAAGAGGATATTTTTATCCGCTTTGATACAGGCGAAGAAGAATGGACACAGGCAGACTATCTCGAAGAATATGCTGTGGCTGTAAATGAAGAAGTGGAATGTAAATCGTCAAAAGATGATATGTACTACGACGTGACCGTGCTAGCTGTAAACGGCGACCAAGTGCAAGTCGGGTTTGACGATAACACTACCGAGTGGACGACACTGAACCGCATCCGCTTCTATATTGAAGCTTAAGCATCAGAATAAAAAACAGACTTGCCTTTGACAAGTCTGTTTTTTTTATTCTACAGATAATATGCGCATCAAAACTTTTCGCTCATGCGGGCGAGTACGATGCTCGAAAACATACACTCCCTGCCAGGTTCCCAAAGAGAGATCGCCATTGTCCACGGGAATGGTGAGGCTGGTGTCCGTCAGCATCGAGCGGATGTGAGAGGTCGCGTCGTCGGGTCCCTCCAGATCGTGGGTGTACCAACTGTCCCGTTCGGGAACGAGGCGTTCCATGAACGTTTCCAAGTCAGTGCGGGCGGTAGGGTCCCAGTTCTCGCTAATAACCAATGATGCACTCGTATGCTGGATGAATAGAAAGCACATCCCCTCATGCACATTCCAGCCCTTCAATTGGGTTCGGATGACAGAGGATATATCATGAAGCCCCTTTCCATGGGTGGGAATTTCGAGGGTAGTTTTATGCCAATTCATAGCCGAGATTATAGCAGGCGGGTCTCATAAACACGGAAAAAAGATTTAGTAAAACCAGCCTGCTTACGATATACTTTCTTACTCAGTAAGGCATGATTGCATCCATGATGGCATTGCTCAAGAAATTGTTCACCCCGCCAGTTTTCGATGGCGACGAAGAAAAAACGCGCCGTGCAAGCGTGATTAATTTTGGCATCAATGTTATTTTATTTGCCGCTCCATTGGTTCTTATTGGGAATTTGGTCGGGGGAAAGACTCCTATAGGGGTTTCGGCAACAAACATTCTTAGCATCGTCGCTGTTTTGATCTTGCGCCGTAAATTACACCAAGGCAAGGTCTTATCGGTCAGCATCGTCTTAATGGCCGCTGGCTTTGCTATTGCCACGTTTGCTATCATTGGGTTGGGGACCATTCGCACACCAACAACCGCCATGTATCTATTTTTAATCGTTATTGCGGTTATATTATTTGATTACAAGGGCATCATTATTTCGATCACGGCATGTTCACTAGCTATATTGGGGTTAATCATGGCAGAAAACGCCGGATTGCTCCCAAAACCCGAGCTTTCTGTTACCATCACGCAATGGGTTTCTTATACAGTCCTATTCGCAATGACAGCGGGAATATCCAACGAAGCCAATCAGATGATGAAACATGCGTTACAAAAATTGGAAAAAGAAAACATTGAACGCAAGCGTATAGAAATCGAACTACGCAACCTAAATGGAAGTTTGAATGCGCTTTACAATATAACATTTGATCTACTCCATCGCCATAATGTCGAAGAAGTGCTTGATGCCATCCTGCTTCAAGCATCGAATTTATTAGAGTCGCCTTTTGGTTTATTAGGTATCTTAGAAGATGATAATCTCGCTACCAAATCAACCACCAAAATGGCAAATCCTTTAGCAGGCGGAAACATCCCTCTAAAAAATGCGCACCTCGCCATGTTGGCGATCAAGACGCGTCAGCCACAAGTGATACAACGCTATCAAGAGTGGTCCGAACGCATGGAAATACACAACGCTTTTAAGTTGTGGGCAGTCGTAAGCGTTCCGATTGTCATCAAAAACAAGGTCATTGGTATTATTGCTTTGGGCCGTGTTGACCCTGAAAAGCCATACACCAATGAAAACCTCGCTGTAATGAACTCGTTCGCACAATTAGCCGCTCTTGCATTGAATAATGTTCAATTGCTCAATTCTGCTCAAAATGAGCTAACCGAAAAAATGTATACAGAAGTCGAATTACGCAGGGTTAACGATCTTTTACTGATACAACTGGAAGAAAATAAAAATCTGCAAATTGAATTACGTGAACAAGCCCTCCATGACCCATTAACAGGGTTATATAACCGGCGTTACCTTAGAGAAGCCATTGAATTAGAAGTAAAAAAGGCACAACAAGATCAGAGTCCATTAAGTGTGATCGTCTCAGATATTGATCACTTCAAATCGATCAACGACTCGTATGGGCATCAGGTTGGCGACAGATTTCTTGTAGAAATCGCAAATCTGATGAAAAGTCATGCACGGAGTACAGATTTTGTCTGTCGGTATGGTGGAGAAGAATTTCTGATCGTGATGCCCAAAACACCGGCGATAGCAGCCATAAAACGTGCAGAAGAGATCCTTCAAAAATGTACCGATACGATTGTTGCGCACGAAGGAAAAAATTTACAAGTCGCCATATCAATAGGGGTTGCCACATACCCAGATCATGGACAAGAAGCTGAGGAACTAATAATCAAGGCGGATAAAGCGCTATATGTATCGAAACAAAATGGCAGAAATCGAATAACCCTCTCAACTGAGTAAAACAAAAATCGGATGATCTCTCATCCGATTTTATTTATTCTTCAACGTCACTGTAAATGTTGTCCCCTCATTTAATTTACTATCTACTGAAATAGAGCCGTTCACTTCTTTAAGAATGGACTTCACGATAAAGAGCCCTATTCCACTTCCAGGTATCTCTGCCGAACTCGCATTACGAGCACGGTAAAAACGTTCAAAGAGATATGGCATTGCATCTGAGGGAATACCCAGACCACTATCCACAACCGCTACATGGGTTTCTGTATCATTTCGCTCCACCCGCAAAATCACCTGGCTATCATCAGGAGAGAATTTCACTGCATTACTGAGCAAATTGATAAATACCTGTTGAAGAGCACTAACATTCCCCATAATAAAACAAGGAGTAACAGAAGTGACCATTTGAATATCTATATTTCGCTTTCTGGCAATAGGTTTGACAGATAGAATCGCATCTTTCAAGATGGGGGTCAGATCCAGGGCACTAACTTCAACGTGCAATGTTCCATTCTCCAAACGTCCAGCCATCAACAATTCGTTGATCAAATTCTTTTGTCGATTCAACTCGCTGGAAAGCGTGGAAAGATACTCCTCCGCTTCTTCTGGTGTGCATTCCTGCCGAAGCAGCTCCGTCATCAAAATAGCAGATGTCAACGGCGTTCGTAATTCATGAGAAGCCCAATTAATAAAATCAGATTTCATTTGAATAAGCTTCGCCTGTTCTGTAATATCACGCACAATAATAAGGGCTTCCAACTTACTTAATGGAAACAACCGAGCTTCAAAAGAGCCAACCTTTCCTGGCAATTTAAAATTTTCAACGATACGAGGCAAGCTAAACAAGGGTTCATCAGGAATACGCGGCAATAATCTACTAGCAATATCACTATTCCACAACTCATGCAGATTCTTTCCAATGGCGCTGGCGGGCTCAAGATATAAAGGATGTGAAGGCGTTGCGTTATAGTCAAAAATACGTCCCGAACGATCCACCCGCAAAAGCAAATCAGGCAACGCGTCCACAATGATGCGGTTACGTCTTTCACTCAAACGTAAAGTTTCTTCATAATGCATACGTTCGATCGCAGCGCCCAGTAAGTTCGCCGTCGTCTGCACAATATCAAAGCTGGTGGGCAGCCATGAGAGGCGATCCTCTTTATCAAACAAGCCCAAAAATCCCCAAGTTCCCAATGCGCCTTGAATGGGAATCGCCAACATGGAAATTTTAGGCATGTTGGTAACTTTCTCTGGAAGTTCTGGAAGAGAAAAGACCCGGTCTGGAAATTTAGAGAGCGAATCCAAAAACGGTTGGAGGACGTTCTCCGCATCAAACTCAGGGACAACTGGGTCCACCCATTTATGGCGAATTCTCAAAGATGAATTTTTCACTTCGAAGATCAACGTACTGAAAACACCCACCGCATACCCCAAAGACTCAAGCACCTCAGGCAAACTGCCTTCGATATTGGTCGAACGAAAAAGCGCCGCCGTTACCTCACCAATGACAGACTGTGCACGCACATTCCGTTTA